>NZ_JBIUTQ010000001.1:1078894-1080439 GCF_044741965.1 Streptosporangium sp. NPDC087985 | reverse complement strand
AATCCGTCCCCCACCGAAGCGGGTTGGACGGGGTTGTGCTTCATGCACTGGCTTTTAACACACTGTTGAGTTCTCAAGAAACGGACGCGTTCTCCATCCCCGTGACCCTGTGGTCCCGGCTCTGGGGCGTACCATTCCGCTTTTCAAGTCTACCAGATCCGCCCGGTTCGTGTCAACTTGTCGCTTTCGCTTCAGTCGATCCGAACCCGCCGGACCCGCTAGGATCTCGACCTGCCCCGTTTCCGGAGCAACCCTTCTAACTTACTCCAGCATCCGGTCTGTGTCCAATCGTGTGGACACGCCCGAATTTCCGGATTCAGATCAGAGGGAGATGCTGAGCAGCTCGCCGACCTGGAGACCTTCTGGAATCCGGGGCTCGTTGCCCTGCAGGAAGAACAGTATCAGGACTCTCGTGTCACAGAGACAACTTGCCAACCATTCCCGAGCCTCACGCGTCTCAAACCGGACGACGCAAGCAGACATCAAGCAATCCGCAAGCAGTTACGGATACGAAGTAGGCACGAGGGTCAGGATCCTGACTCCACCGTGGAGGTGAGCAACCATGGACAGCTCGGAGTTCGACGACATCCGCGCGCACATCGACGCGGAGGCCGATCATCCCGATGACCTGCTCAGGGTCGCCAGGTCTCTGTTGAGCGACCTTGAAGACGCACGGATGCGCGAGGCGACGCTCCGCACCCACTACTTGCGTCTTCTCACCGCGGCCCGGGCGACGGTCGCCGCTGAGACGGCCGGCTATCCGGAGCCGCTCACCTTCCTCACCGACGAGCTCGCCAAGCAAGGCCAGCTTCCGACGGCCGAGGACGAGGTGAACCGGATCCTGTCCGACGCGCACACTGCGGCCGCACTGTTGGCCTGCCTGGAGCAGGCTCCCCCCGTGCGGATCGGAAACGGGCCCCGTACCCGCAGATGCGCGGGCACGAGTCGCAGCCTCCCTCGGTAGGACATTCCGTACCGAGGTCACGGCGCGGCGCCGCCGGTCCGGGCCTGACGGGAAAAACAGGTTAGGAACCGGTCCGGAAAGAGCGCAGGTCGTCGGCGACCTCCTGGCATGGGACACCGAGGTCGAACTGGCTCAGGAGGAAGACCGCCCCGCCGGTGTCGATCTCCAGGACTCCCGTGCGGGAGGCGAAGCGGGTCCGCGTGTCCACCCGGATCCGCTCGACCTCGCTCCACGGCACCCGCTCCGAGCCGGCGAAGCCCTTCGTCACGACCAGTCCCTCGCCGTCGGCGCTGAGCCGTACCGGAGCCAGGATGTCGCGCAAGGCCAGCACGGTCATCATCACGGTCGCCACACCCGCCAGGATCGTTCCGTGTGAGTCACCGATGCTCACTACGGTAGCCACCGCGAAAACAAGTGCCCCGACGATTTTCAGGAGGAGGAGATCGCGGCGCACGCGCCAGCGCAGGACCGGTCCGGACATGTCACCACCCTGGCACGCTAGCCACTCAACCGTTGAACATGTAAAACAACGGAAGCCTTGATCTCTGAGAGATCAAGGCTTCCGTATTGGTAGCGGGGAC